>NZ_JPOG01000002.1 GCF_000733765.1 Algiphilus aromaticivorans DG1253
TGGCGCTGGTCTTCCTCGCGTCGGCGCTGTTCTTCCGCTCCGTCTTGCTCGGACTGCTGGCGACGCTGCCGGTGGCCTTCGCGGTGCTGATGGTTTTCGCCGTGATGGGCTACGCCGGCATCTGGCTGGGCATCGGCACCTCCATGTTCGCGGCCATCGCCATCGGCCTGGGCGTGGACTTCGCCATTCACACCCTGGACCGGCTGCGCCACCTGCTCGGCGAGCAGGGCATGGCCTACGGCGACGCCGTCGCCGCCTCTTTCCGACCACCGGCCGCGCGCTGCTCTTCAACCTGCTCGCGCTCGCGCTCGGCTTCGGCGTGCTGATGAGCTCCTCGGTGCCGCCGCTGCAGGACTTCGGCCTGCTGGTGGCCGTCGCCGTCGTCACCAGCTTCGCCGCCAGCCTCACCGCCCTGCCGGCGCTGATTGCGCTCATCGGCCCGCAGCGCCTGTTTCCCACCACTAGCTCGAAGGATGACCCCATGCCCGCCAAGCCCCAGCAACAGGGCGGCTTTGTCCGCCTGCGCCCCCTCGTCGTGCTCGTCGCCATCGCCGTCGCGCGGCGTCGGTACAAGCCCAGGACGCTCTGCCCGACGGCCCGCAGCTCATGTCCACCGTCGACGCACGCGACGAGGGCGTCACCCAGAAGTCACGCATCCACTTTTTGCTGACCGACCGCCAGGGCCGCAGCCGCGAGCAGGAAGCGGTCACCCTGCGTCGCTACGAAGGCGACGACAAGAAGCAGGTGCTGTTCTACCGCGAGCCCAGCAACATTCGCGGCACCGCCTTCCTGACCTACGACTATGCGACCCCGAGCGCGACGACGATCAGTGGCTGTATCTGCCGGCCGCGCGCAAGACGCGCCGCATCTCGGCCTCGGACCGGGGCGACTATTTCCTGGGCACCGACCTGACCTACGAGGACCTCAAGCGCCAGAACAAGGTGTCGCTCAGCGACTGGCGCTTCGAGACGGTCGGTCGCGACGAGGTCGAGGGCACCGCGGTCATCGTCGTCGAAGGCGCTCCGATCAGCGAGCGCGTCGCCGAAGAACTGGGTTACAGCCGCGCGCGCTGGTACGTCGACCCCGAAACCGCGACGATCCGCAAGGCCGAGAACTGGGATCTGCAAGGCAATCGCCTGAAGACCGTGCGCTTCTCCGATATTCGTCAGGTCCAGGACATCTGGACCGTGCACGAGATCACCGTCGACAACCACAAGACCGGCCACAGCACACGGCTGGAGATCTCCGAGGTCGTCTACGGCCTCGACATCGACGACAGCGCCTTCGAGCAGCGCGCGCTATCGCGCGGCCTGCGCTACTGATGCGCGCGCGCCTGCCCTGGCTGTTGCTTGCCCTCGCGCCGGCTGCGGCGGCCGCCGACTGGCGGCTGGGCGGCACGGCGGAACTGGCCACAGCCGTGCAGACCACCAACGGCTATGGCCAGAAGGCCGAGCTCACGCTGCTGCCGGACGTTGAGTGGCGCAGCCCGTGGGGCTTCGACGTCACGGCCGTCGGACGGCTGCGCGCGGACACCATCGACCGGCTCGAGCCCGGCCGCCCCGACCGCGGCAGCTACGATCCTTGGAGCCGGCCGCAGGCGCTGGGGGCAGCGGCGAGCTCGCGCTGCGCGAGCTCTACGCCGATATCTACCTGGGGCCGCTCTACCTGCGCGCCGGCAAGCAGCAGATCGTCTGGGGCAAGGCCGACGGTCTCAAGCTGCTGGACCAGGTCAATCCGCAGAACTTCCGCGAGTTCATCCTGGCGGACTTCGAGCATTCGCGGATTCCGCAATGGTCGCTGCGCGCGAGTTTCCGCTGGGCCCTGTCTGGCAGGCGCAGTTGATCGCGCTTGCCGACGTTTCGGTGGATGCGTTGCCGCCGCCCGACGGCGCCTTCGCCATCACCTCGCCGGAGCTGGTGCCGATGGCGCCGCCCGGCACGAGGGTGCGGCTCCGCCCCGCGGATGCGCCGGAGCATCGCTTCGCCGACGGCGACGCCGCGCCCAGCTGTCGGCCTTTCTCGGCGGCTGGGATCTGACGCTGAATTATCTGTATCACTACGTCGACCGGCCGGCCTTTCAGCGCAGTGCCACCTCTGACGGCGTCGCGGTGACGCCGCGCTACTACCGCACGCACACCCTCGGCGGATCGGCCGCCAATGCCATCGGCGACTTCACGCTGCGCAGCGAGCTCGCCTATGCCACGCGCCGGCGACTCATCGCCGCCGCCCCCCAGGACGCCGACGGCGTCATCGACAGCCGCGAGGCCTCGGCGGTGCTCGGCCTCGACTGGATGGGCCTGACCGACACCATCGTCTCCACAGCTCTTCGCGAGCTGGGTGGATCTCTCCGAGGCGCGGCGACACGCGACCGCGTCGAATGGGATGTCACACAGCTCGTCGAGCGCAGCTTCCGCAACGAGACGCTGACGCTGCGCGGGCAGCTCATCCACGACGTCAACGCCGGCGACGGCCTGCTGCGCGCCAGCCTGAGCTACGACTACCGCGCCGATCTCGTGCTGCGCCTGGGCACGGACCTCTTCTACGGCCGGGCGACCGGTCGCTTCGGCCAGTTCGATCGACGCGACCGCATCACGGCTTCCATCACCCAGGGCTTCTGATCATGACCCGAGCAAGTACCAGCCCCCTTCCCCACCCTGGACGCTGCAGCTGCTGCGCGCGAGCATAGCGGTCGGCGGGCAGATCCCCCAGCCTGACTGCGCGGCGTCTGGCACGCCTCTTCTTCCGGCCCCGGCGTACGCGCAGCACGGCACGTGAGCTGCCCGCCCCGGACCGGGAGCGCACCGCGGCGGCGCCTACCTCCGTCGCTGGGAAAGCGGGCCGCGCAGCGTCATGCTACACGGCTGGGAAGGGCACTACACGCAGTTCGAGGCGCTGATCGCGCCCTGCTGGAAGCCGGCTACACGGTGATCGCCGTGGACCCGCCGGCGCACGGCGACGCCCCTGGCAGCGTATCGCACCCGGGGCGCTTCAGTGACGCGTTGCGCGACGCGGTCGCCGCCGAGGACGCGCCTATGCTGTCATCGGGCATTCGATGGGCGCCGGCGCCGCGCTGCTGGCCGCGAAGGGCGTGCGACTGCCGCGCATGGTGCTCATCGCCTCGCCGGCCAGCTTCGCTACGTCGTCGACGGCTTTCTCGACTTCGTCGGGCTGCAGGGCCGTGGCCGCGAGCGATTCCGCACGCTCGTCGAGCGCGAGGTCGGCCACCCGCTGGACGCCATCGAGGCCGCGAGCTGGCCCCTGCGATGGGCGACACCCCGTCCTGCTCGTCCATGACCGCTTCGACCGGCGTATTCCCTACGAGCACGCCCAGCGCCTGCGCGCCGGCCTGAGCCGCGCGCAGCTGCACGAGACGCGCGGGCTCGGACACCAGCGCCTGCTGGCCGACGCGGGCGTCATCGCGCGCGTACTGGAGTTCCTCGACCAGCACGCGACCAACCCCATCACTGCGCGGCGTCGCCGCGCCAACCGGAGACCAACCATGTCGCAAGCTGAAGTGCATTACAGCACCCGCAATGGCAACGCCTGGATCACGGTCCACAACGAGCGCGCCCGCAACGCGCTGTCGCCGGAGGTCCTGAGCCAGCTCGACGCTCGCCTCGATCAGGCCGCAGCGGACCCACACGCGCGATCCGTCGTGCTCGCCGGCGCCGGCAAGGAGGCCTTCTCGGCGGGCGCGGATATTTCCTACCTGTCGACGGCCTCGCCCGAGGTACGGGCTTACGCGCGTGCGGCCATCTTCCTGACGGAGAAGATCGAGGCGATGGACAAGATCGTCGTCGCCGCCATCAACGGCCACGCCCTCGGTGGTGGCCTGGAAATCGCCGAAGCCTGCACGTTCCGCATCGCGGTAAGGAGTGCGCGCCTCGGCCACCCGGAAGTCCGCATCGGTGCCGTCGCCGGCTTCGGCGGCACCAGCCGCCTGCCGCGGCTCATCGGTCGCGCGCAAGCCACCGAGTTGCTGCTGACCGGCGATACCATCACGGCCGAGAAGGGCCTGGCCCTAGGGCTGGTTCATCGGGTGGTGTCGGCGGACATGCTGAGCGTCGAATGCGAGCACCTGCTGGCGCGCGTCAACGCCGGCGCGCCGCACGCGCTGCGACTGACGCGCGACGCCGTGCGGCGCGGCGTGGAGCTACCGCTCGGCGCCGCGCTGCGACTGGCGCGGATCACTTCGGGCTGGCGGCGAGCGAGGCGGACTTCCGCGAGGGCACGACGGCCTTTCTGGCCAAGCGCCGCCGCGGTGGGCGCACACGCTGGCCGCAGACAACGCAGAGACGGAAAAGGAGGTCATCGCATCATGAGCCTTCGCGGCAGCTGCCTTTGCGGCCGGGTGCGCTTTCGCATCGACGGCCCGCTCTTCGACGTCCTGAACTGCCACTGCAGCATGTGCCGCAAGTACCACGGCGCGGCATTCAAGACGCGCGCACGGGTGCGCGCCGCCGACCTCGGCCTGAGCCAGGGCGCCGAGGCCATCCGCTATTACGAGTCCTCGCCCGGCGAACACAAGGGCTTCTGCGGCACCTGCGGCTCGCCCATCCTCACCCGATTCGACCACGACGCGGACACCTTCAACATCTCTCTAGGCACGCTGGACGACGACCCTGGCGTCACGCCACAACGTCACATCTTTGTTGGCAGCAAGGCGCCGTGGCACAGCATCACCGACGCGCTTCCGCAGCACCAGAGGCTTGAATGACCGTCGCATCAGATATCCGCGAAATCATCTTCAGCGATGGGGTCGCCGCCTTGCTGGGCGGCTCGGGGCTCCCCACCTCCGACATCGCCGATGACCCGCATCGTCTGGTTCGCGATGCAGGGAAGCGAAGCCACGGTGTCATCGCGCTACAGCCGGCCGGCACATCGGCGCTGCTGCGCTCGCTGGCAGTTGCGCCGGCAAGCGCAGAGCCGGCCTCGGTGCCGCACTGATCGCCGCCGCCGAGGAAAAGGCACGGGCGATGGATCTCGATGCGCTATACCTGCTGACGGAAGACTCCGGCCCGTACATGAAGCGGCACGATTTTCAGGACATTGCACGCGAGGCCGTGCCCGACCCCATCCGGCGCCTTCCTCAGTTCGCCGGCATCTGCCCGGCCAGCCCGCTGCATGCGCAAGCAACTGGGTGCGCGTTGCACTGGCGAAATCGGCCTTAGCGCACGCTCACTGGTTGAGAATGTCACGGGGATTTGCGAAGCAATGCGTGGCGCGCAGCGCATCGCTACCGGGAGCGGATCGATCAGGAGCGGCCGGTCGGGTGCGCTTGCCGCC